>NZ_DIMV01000039.1:0-21919 GCF_002425715.1 Mesotoga sp. UBA5557 | reverse complement strand
CTGCCGAAGGCAGCCTTGCGTCATCTCCACAAGAATCTTTACATTCCCTTCTCTGCCACAATATTGACTCATCTACGGATAGATTCTATAATTGATTGTCAAGGATAATAAATGAACCTAATCAGCGATAAACGGATTTCGAATTACTTGCGAATAAGATTGTGAAATGTTAACATACGTAAGGCAAATCGAATAGCTTACAAACCGAGTATTAACAACACGTAAGGCGAACAATGAGAAATCCTCGTTCTTCTTGTTTACCGTATTTAATCACTAGATTAAATAAAATCAGGAGGGGGTACTTGTGTCAAGAAGAATAGCAAGACTGAAGTACCTTGTCGCTTCTTTTCTGTTCGCTGCCCTTTTCTTCATCCAGTCACTTACACTCACATGGACTCCCAGATTTGCCTTTCAAGCTCTTATACTCAATGTAGCTATCATGCTCGGCATATACGCCTTCAGAGGCTTCGATAACTCAACAACATACTCTCTAAACTCATGCATCGTCTCATATATTTCAGGAACGATCCTCGGCATTCTCTTTGCCCTCATCCCGATCATCCTTTTCACTCCCAGGCTCCCGAGGCTGACATTCGGCGTAACGGCTCTCGTTGCAGCCTTAGTCTTCCCGCTTCTCTCATGCATGATGATGAGACATTCGATTAAGCATCTTCCCCCGAGGAGATATCTCGTAATCGGTAGAGAAGAGGACCTAGGCCCAATACTCGAAGAAGTGGAGAAGGCCTCGATGGGCAAGTTCGAAATCTACAGCTATATGAACCCGACAGCCGCTTCCCTCACAGAGGCTATAACATTTGAAGAGACAAAGCCTTTCGATGCGATATTGATTGGAGATCCAAAGCTTGCGAGAGATGTTGATGAAATAATTGAAAGAGCAAGAATCAACGATGTTCGAGTCGAATACTTGCCCTCCATCGTTGAGCAAACCCTTTTCAGGGTTCCCCTTCCTGTTCTTGATATCTTCAGGGAGTACTATGAAGTGCTGTTTTCGGAAGCAAGATACTCAAGAAGAATAAGAGTTGCTGATCTGGTTATTTCTACGATTTTGTTAATTCTGTCAATTCCGTTCAGCCTTTTTGCCGTAATACTGATTCTCTCCGTCAATGGAAAACCCATTTTGTATAAGCAACGGAGAATCGGTATGGGTGGCAAAAGGTTCGATGTCTACAAGTTCAGAACAATGACCGAGCACAAAGATCAGGATGGGGCTCTTCTAGATGCCAATATTACGAAGAGCGGTCATATCCTAAGAAAGACACGTCTTAACGAGGTGCCTCAGCTAATCAACGTTCTGAGAGGAGACATTAGTCTTGTAGGACCAAGGCCCGACTTACCAGTATTCTATGATCAATGGAGTAAAGAAATCAAGTTCTATAGAAGTCGTTTCCTGGTTCCTTCAGGGGTTACAGGTCATGCTCAAGTTCTATACAAATACGCCGACACTAAAGAAGAATACGAGAAGAGACTGGAGTATGATCTTTATTATGTCAAGAATTATGACTTCAGGCTGTATCTAGCTACGCTGCTTCGTACAGCAGAAGTAATGATCTTTCGAAGGGGTGCTAAATAGTGTCGAAAGTCCTGGTATCGAACGTGGAGAAATGGCTAACGCCTCATCTGGAAAGAGCCTTCCAGATAGACTATACAGAACAGCTAAAACACTCGAATTACAGCAGTTTCGATCCGGATATTCCTTACATAATCGGTTTCGAATACATAGGAGAATTTACCGATATCGGTTCTCTTGGCGATGTGCTCACACTTGCAGCTCAGACGAATAAGCTCAAGACGATCGTCTATCTCTCTTCCTATGGAGTGTATGCTCCCAAAAAAGGCCAGTTCAAAGAGTCGGATGTAGTCTACCCGAAGAACTTCGTAGGAACAAGAGCCGCAATCCTTGAAGATATACTCGTCTATCTAGCAAATAGATATTCTCTCGATCTTACGATCTTGAGACTATTCAACCCTTACGGCCCGTATCAGCTGTCTCCTTATGTTGTTCCGACCGTTTTAGAGAGAATCGCCTCCTCCGGAACAGTAAACATAGGAGATTCAGAGAAAGTCCGCGACTTTTTCTACATCTCCGATCTCATAGATTTGATTACTCTCATCCTGGAGAAAGATCCCAAAGGAATCGACATCTTCAATGTTGGCTCTGGCAATCCAATATCTATCAGCACGCTTATTACAAGAGCACAGGAAATAACCGGCGGCGAATGCGACGTCCTCTTCGACGCCACAAAGCTCCGCGAAGAATACGACTACGATTACGCAGTTGCAGATATTAACAAGATAAAGAAAGAGCTCGGCTGGGAACCGAAGGTAAGCCTCGAAGAAGGCCTTGCATTGACTTATCAGTGGATACTGGGCAGGAGTGGTAAGTAGTGTTCAAATACGGATTCATTATGGCCGGAGGACAGGGCAAGAGACTAAGGCCCTTAACCTCCGCTATCCCCAAGCCCCTGTTGCCTGTTGGTGACAAGCCGATAATCCAACTGATAATCGAACACATGAAAGAATTCGGAATAGTAGATATCTTCGTATCTGTCAACTACAAGAAAGAGATAGTAAAGAGCTTCCTTCGCGATGGCTCGAGATACGGAGTAAACATAACCTATATCGAAGAGATCGAGCGCACGGGAACGGCAGGCTCTCTCTCTCTTCTTCCGGATGACTTCGATGACAAAATAATCGTCTCCAATGGCGATCTCATATGCGATGTCGATTATGGAGTCATAAACGATCTGCTTAGAGAATACGATCTAGTACTTACAGGAATAGAAAGAAAGATACCTGTCGATTTCGGCGTTCTAAAGACAAACGGCACACCAGAGCTAATAGACTGGGAAGAAAAGCCGAATCTCCAGTACATAATAAACGGTGGAATCTACGGCATCTCTAAAAAAGTGATAACCTATATAAAGAACAACATACCCAAGCACCAGTACATAGACATGCCGACCCTCTGGGGAATGATGAAAGATAATGGAATGAAACTTGCAGTTCATGTTCACAATGGCAGTTGGCACGATGTCGGAAGAATGGAAGACTATATGGCTTTGACGAGTAACGGGGAGGAAGGCAATTGAAAGTACTCGTGACCGGAGCCGGAGGTTTCATAGGCTCGCATCTAGCAGAATATCTCGTTCAAAAAGGCTTCGATGTCAAAGCCTTCGTCCGTTACAACTCGAAAAATAACTGGGGATGGCTAGAAGAATCGCCTCTGAAAGACAAAATAGAAGTCTATACAGGAGATATAAGGGACTTCGATTCGGTGAACGACTCAATGAAGAGTATCGACGTCGTCTTTCACCTGGCCGCCCTTATAGGCATCCCATACTCTTATATCTCTCCTCTTGCATATATAAAGACAAATATAGAGGGAACTTACAACGTACTCCAGGCCGCAAGAGAGCTAAAAACACAGAAAGTGATTCAGACATCAACGAGCGAAATATACGGCACGGCGCAATACGTCCCGATAGACGAGAAACACCCGGTCAACCCGCAGTCTCCTTACGCCGCGACCAAATCTGGAGCAGATCAGCTTGCGCTAACCTTTCACCGCTCCTTCGGCCTGCCCGTCTCCGTCATCCGGCCCTTCAACACATTCGGCCCGAGACAGTCGGCCAGAGCCGTGATCCCAACGATCATCTCACAGCTTCTGGCCGGACAAAAGAGCATAAAGCTCGGCAATCTGGAGGCGACAAGAGACATGAACTACGTGCTGAATACCTGCGAGGGCTTCTGCCACGTGGGTCTTCACGAGAGAAGCACAGGAGAAGTGATAAACCTAGGCTCGAACAGAGAGATAACTATAAAAGACCTCGCGCAACTCATCGCGAGCCTTATGAACAAAGAGCTCACAATAGAGATAGACGACGGGAGAATAAGACCGGACAAGAGCGAAGTCGAAAGGCTCCTCTGCGACAGCTCCAAAGCAAAAGAACTCACAGGCTGGGAGCCAAGACACACCCTAGAAGAAGGCCTCAAAGAAACGATCAAATGGCTTGAGAATAATATGGAGTACTATAAACCCGACATATATAACGTGTAGAGGATGTTTTCAATGAATATAGTTATAACCGGTTCTGAGGGAATGGTTGGAGGCAGATTGCAGAAAGCGCTAGAAGCCAGAGGCTTCGAACTCGTCTGCACCGACTTCGACCTCGCAGAACCGGAGTATCCAGATCTGAAACTGGATAAAGAATACATCGTAATACACGTAGCAGGTGAAAAGAGCAACAACCCGGCTGCATTGTCCAGAAACAACGTGCTTGCAACGAATTGTGTTATAGACAATCTCTGCAGACAGGAGCTATGCAAAGGACTGATATACTTTTCCAGCATCGCGGTCTTTGGCATTCAAGACGAAGTAATAACAGAAGATAGCGAAAAGAAGCCGGACAACTTCTACGGCTTCTCGAAGCTGATCTGTGAAAACCTGATTCAGGCCAAATTGCCAGGCAAGACAACAGTGATAATAAGACCAACGAACATCATAGCTCCAAACACCAGTACACTCGTAGGTCAGATTGTTTATTCGATACTGAAGGGAGAAACCTTTGAAGCCTGGGAGTCGAGCCTGATAACAAAACGTGACTATATCTGGATAGATGATGTCGTGGATGGAGTCGTCAAGCTCACCGAGATGATAGATTCGAATGACTTGAGAGGCAATACTGAGATCAACTTCTGCATGGACAAGTCATTCAGCTTGAAAGAAATCATAGACGAGGCAGAGAAGCTAACAGGAAAAAAACTCAAGCTAATAATAACAGACTCCAAGGCTTTCAGGGGAAGGGATTTGAATGTTGAATCGACTACAATAGAAAGAATAATTAGAAGAAAGCCTAAGACTCTTGAACAATCTGTAGGAATAATCGTAAGAGGTTCTCAATTCGAATAAAAGAGAGGAAGATATGATAGGAATCATCGGCGGTTCTGGCTTTATCGGCACAAGACTTGTAGATAGAATGCTGAAGGCCGGAGAAAAAGTGAGAATAATCGACAAGAACAAGAGCGAAAAGCATCCTCAATTATGGACCTTCGGAGATGTAAGAGACGTTGACTCTCTTACTAAAGCTCTTGGAGGTGTTGATTCTATAATAAACCTGGCCGCAGAACACAAAGACAACGTAAGGCCTTTAAAACTTTATTATGATACCAATGTTCAGGGAGCAATCAATATATGCGAAGTTGCAGACAAATTCGGAATAAAAAAACTAGTGTTCACAAGTTCAGTCGCAGTCTATGGGTTCACAACAAAAGAAACAGACGAGACCGGAAAGCTTGAACCCTTCAATGAATATGGCCGAACGAAGATGCTCGCAGAAGCCGAATACAAGAAATGGTACGAAGCAGATCCAGAATCAAAAACGCTTGTGTTCATAAGACCGACAGTAGTCTTCGGGGAAGGAAACAGACAGGGAAATGTATATACCCTTATGAAGCAAACAAGGAAGAACAGCTTCATAATAGGCAATGGCAAGAACATTAAGTCAATGGCATATGTTGAAAACGTGGCCGCATTTATAGAGTATTGCACTAAGGAATTCACATTAGGGTTTCATCTTTTCAACTACATTGATAAACCTGACTACAATATGATCGACCTGATGAAGTTACTGAAGAGATTGCAGAACAACAACACGAAGCTCATCAAAGTGCCTTATTTTATAGGATATGCAGCCGGAGGAATCTTTGATCTACTTAGTAAAATAACGAAGAGAGAGTATGAAATAAGCAGAATTCGTATCAAGAAATTTTGCTCAAGCAGTCATTTCACTTCTTCCAACATGAAGCAAACAGAGTTTGAAGCACCTGTAAGTATTGAAGAAGGATTGCAGAACACAATTGAGGATGAATTTGACCCTGAATAGGGAATCCGATTAGAATAGGAAAGAGCTGGTTCGATGTGAACAAACATATACTAGTAGTTGCGCAGTATTTCTATCCCGAGCAGTTCAGAATAAACGATATTTGTGAGGAATGGGTGAAAAGAGGTTACAAAGTGACCGTCTTGACTGGAATCCCTAACTACCCACAGGGGAAGTATTATAAGGGATACGGGCTTTTTCGTAAGCGAAGAGAGAACCATAAGGGAATAGATATTAGAAGAATTCCTCTAGTACCAAGAGGCAAGAGTTCTTTTATGCTAATACTAAACTATCTTTCTTTCGTCATATCTGGTTTCTTCTTTTCAAAGCTTACAAGACTGCACGCCGACCATGTATTCATATATGAGGTCTCACCAATGACTCAAGCACTACCTGGGATCTGGTTTGCAAGAAGAAGAAACATTCCTTGTACATTATATGTAACTGATTTGTGGCCAGAAAATGTTGAGATCGCTGGAGGCATTAGAAACAACTACGTGCTGCATTTGATTGGAAAGATGGTGGACTATATCTATCGAAACTGTGATTTGATACTGACTTCTTCCAGAAGCTTTGTTGAGAAAATTGCGGAACGCAGTGTTTGTAAGCAAAAGTTGGAATACTGGCCTCATTATGCAGAAGACTTCTATAAACAAATGCCAAAAGCAAGCGCAAAGGATAATTTGATCCCACAAGATGGAAGATTTAATATACTTTTCGCAGGCAATATTGGATTTGCTCAAGGGCTTGAGATACTTCCTGAGACAGCCCAGATTCTGAAACAAAGAAGATGTAACTCAGTTCGATTCAATTTGGTTGGAGATGGTAGAGCCAAGGCAAACCTAATAGAGCAAGTGAAAAGGAATGATGTTGAAGAGTTCTTTAATTTTGTTGAAAAACAACCTGCAACAAGAATACCTTTTCTAATGTCAGCGTGTGATACTGCACTCATCTGCTTGACGAGAAGCACTGTATTTGAGTTGACTCTGCCTTCCAAAACTCAATCATGTTTGGCATGTGGAACACCGATAATTGTATCGGCCGATGGAGAGATTTGTAGTGTGATCAAGGAGGCCGGTGCAGGTCTTTGTAGTCCTGCGGGAGATCCCGAAGAACTTGCTTCAATAATACTTGAAATGAGCAACTTGCCAAAAGAAAAATTACACGAGATGGGTAGAAGAGCTCTGGATTATTATGAGAAGAACTTCGACAAGAACAGACTTCTAGATAGAATGGATGATCTACTCAGACAGCAAAAAGGAGATTTCACCCATGTTTAAGAGCAAAACCCTTTTAGTCACCGGTGGTACCGGTTCTTTCGGGAACGCAGTCGTTAAGCGTTTCCTTCAGACAGAAATAAGTGAGATTCGCATATTCAGTCGTGACGAAAAGAAACAGGACGATATGCGAAAGCTCTACAACAACGACAAGCTCAAATTCTATATAGGAGATGTACGTGATTTTAACAGCATCGAATCTGCTCTCAGAGGAGTAGATTTTGTTTTCAGCGCCGCGGCGCTGAAACAGGTCCCCTCCTGTGAGTTCTTTCCGCTCGAGGCTGTCAAAACAAATATACTGGGAACTGAGAACACACTCAACGCCGCGATAGCCAATGGTGTGAAGAAAATCATCGTTCTCAGCACCGACAAGGCCGTCTATCCAATAAACGCCATGGGAATGACAAAGGCACTCATGGAAAAAGTCATGGTAGCCAAATCCAGAACGATCTCAGAGAACAAGACAGTTCTCTGCGGCACGAGATACGGAAACGTAATGGCCTCCAGGGGCTCTGTTATTCCTCTATTTATCGAACAGATCAAAGCGGGAAAGCCCCTTACAATTACCAACCCGAATATGACTAGATTCATGATGAGTCTGGACGATGCCGTAGATCTGGTCCTCTATGCTTTCAAGAATGGCAATCAGGGAGATATCTTCGTGCAGAAAGCCCCGGCGGCAACTATAAAGACTCTCGCCGAAGCCTTAGTAGATATCTTTGAGGCAGACAACAAGATCCAGATAATCGGTACACGCCACGGGGAAAAAATATACGAAAGCCTCCTGACTTCTGAAGAGCGAATCGTGGCAGAAGACCTCGGAGGCTATTACAGAGTCCCGGCAGACACGAGAGATCTAAACTACTCCAAGTACTTCGATAAAGGGCAACTTATGATTGATAATATTGAACCTTACACATCTCATAACACAGAACGACTAAACCTAGAAGAACTGAAGAAACTTCTGCTAACATTGGAAGAGATCCAGATTGAGCTAGATAATTGGCGCACTATCAGAGATAAGACAGGCAAGGTGATACAATGAGATTTCTTGTTCTTGGAGCAGCCGGAATGGCAGGGAATACGATATCGACCTATCTATCTGAAAAGGGACACGATGTCATTGGATTCGATCGTGTGAAGGGTCAGCATTGCGAATTTGTCGTTGGAGATGCGAGAAACCTTGAATTCATTCATGGCATAATAGCTCAAGGTCGATTCGATTCTGTCATTAATTGCATTGGCATTTTGAATCAATTTGCGGATCAGAATAAAGAGCTTGCGGTGTTTCTGAACTCTTATTTTCCTCACTTCCTTGCTGAAGCAACTAAGAACATGAATACACAGATTATACACATGAGTACAGACTGTGTCTTCTCTGGAAAGAAAGGTAGCTATACAGAATCGGATTTGAGGGACGGAGAGACTTTCTACGATCGAACCAAAGCTTTAGGTGAGCTCGAAGACGAGAAGAACATCACACTCAGAAACTCGATTGTCGGACCAGATATGAACGAGAACGGAATAGGCCTTTTCAACTGGTTCATGAAGCAGAAGGGTACTATAAAAGGCTATACTAAAGCAATGTGGACAGGACTCACAACCCTTGAGCTTGCCAAAGCTATGGAACAGGCAGCCAAGAAAAGAGCGAGCGGTTTGTACAATATGGTTTACAGCGAGCCTATAAGTAAATATGATCTGCTTAAGTTGTTCAACAAATACATGAGAAATAACGAACTAAATATCGAGCCTTTCGATGGATTCGTTGTAGATAAATCACTAAAGAGAACGAGATTTGAGTTTGATTATACTATTCCCGACTATGAGACAATGGTATATGAGATGGCAGAATGGATAAGAAATCACAAAGAGTATTATCCTCACTATAATCTATAGAACTGGAGAATGAAATGACCAAAACTAAAGTGATGACAATAGTTGGAACCAGGCCTGAGATTATAAGGTTGGCCGAGATAATAAAAAAGTTCGACAAATACTTCGATCACATACTCGTCCACACAGGCCAGAACTGGGATTATACATTGAATGAGATCTTTTTCCAGGAACTCGAGATAAGAAAACCGGATTACTTTCTAAACGTTCCGGGAAAGCATCTTGGCGAGACGATGGGAAACATAATCAGCGCTGCCTATGAAGTTCTCCTGAAAGAGAAGCCGGAAGCATTACTGATACTTGGCGATACAAACAGTGCTCTGAGCGCTATTCCGGCTAAGAGACTGAAGATCCCCATATTTCATATGGAAGCGGGAAACAGATGCTTCGATCAAAATGTACCGGAAGAGATAAACAGGAAGATAGTCGATCATATAAGCGATATAAACCTTCCATACACAGAGCACAGCAGAAGATATCTCCTTTCTGAAGGCTTCAGAAAGGAGCATATCTTTGTCACCGGCTCTCCAATGCCTGAAGTCTTGTATCACTACATGGATAAAATAGATAACAGCAATGCTCTTAAGAGACTTAGCCTTGAAGAGGGAAAGTATATCCTCGTCAGTGCCCACAGAGAAGAGAATCTGGATATAGAGAAGAACTTCAACGAAGTAGTGAACACACTCAACACAGTAGCCGAAGAGTTCAAACTACCTGTGATCTATTCTACCCATCCCAGAAGCTGGAAGAAGATAGAAGAGAAGGGGGTAAAATTCAATCCATTAATAACCAACCTCAAGCCCTTCGGCTTCTTCGACTACAACAAGCTCCAGAAGAAAGCTTATTGCGTTTTATCTGACAGCGGTACACTTAGCGAAGAATCATCTATTCTCGGTTTCCCCGCAGTTCTCTTCAGAACGAGCACCGAGAGACCTGAAGTGCTCGATAAAGGCTCGATAGTTATCGGCGGAATTAAAGCTAGAGGAGTAGTCAACGCAATAAGGATCGCAAGAGAGAGCTTCGTTAATGAAGAAAGAGCTCCTTTGTCACCGGATTATCTGGATAGGAATGTTTCAGAGAAAGTGCTAAGAATTGTGCAAAGTCTTTTCGAAATTGTTCTTAGAGTCACTTGGTCTAAGTTTGATTAAGAGACTTGTGAACCTATTAATTAGGGTTCTGTTCAAGCCGGAAACATTCATTATTATGATTTGTATTCTTAGGGTGTCTCGAAAAGAAGGGCCTCCAAAGGATTCAATGGTGGTACCATTGAATTGACTAAGAACCATAAAGGAGGCCCGAATAGATGTTATCACAAGGGATGGAGAAAAAGGAAATCATTAAGGTACTGGATAACTTGGACAAATTCATAGTAAAGGGAACTGTAAAGAAAGGGAGAGGAAGGAACAAAGAGTACGACGAGATAGCGATATTGAAGTTGCTGGTTTTGCTGACACTTGCAAAGATATCGTATCGAGGAGCGAAGGGGTTTCTTGAAGGGAATGGTGAGTATATCGAGTATCTTGGGTTGAAGACGATACCATCATTCCAGACCTTGTCTCGAAGAGCCAGACAGCTACCTTTTCATGAAATAGTCCAGAAGGCAACTACACTCTTCACAGATGCGGAAGGGCTCGAAAGGAAAGAAGTTGCGGTAGATTCGTTTCGTGAGCAAGTCATGTAAAGGTTCTACGGCGCAGAGAAGGAGGAAGAGAGGGAAGTATAAAGACCAGGGAGCCAGCTGGACGAAGACGAACAAAGGCTGGCAGTATGGAAGAAAGGTGCACATATCTCTTGATCTGGTCAACAAGCTAATAATCGACTGGATCATTACCGGAGGATCGACACACGATTCGAAGGTAGCACCGAAGATGGCAGACACCTGTAAAGGATTCAAGTACATTCTTGCAGACAGTGCATATGATTCCAACCAGTACTACGGCTACATATTCGAGAAGACCGGTTTGATACCGGTCATTGACACAAACAGAAGGAGAGGTCTGGATACAGAAAAGCAGAAACAATTCCGTTGGCTGGCGATTGGACTGAAAAAGCTTCACTCATTGAGGTACCAGCTAAGGGAAGAGATAGAGAGAACCAATTCAATACTTGAAGGTATCCTTGATTCGGAATTCATATGGTACACAAGCAATAGAGACTTTGACACAGCTATCGGCCTTAAGATTTTCACTTACAATCTCGTGGTCATTTACAATCATCTACACCATCGTTCTTTGAAAAAGATTATGGATATCATTCATGCTGTTTGATTTGTGAGACACCCAATAGTATTCTAGAAAATAGTAGTTCATTAAGAGCAAGCGGTCGTACTGGTCAGAGTTCATAATGGTATGCTTTGCTTCATTGAGCACCAGGTGTCAGTAAACTATAGAACGGTAATGAAATCGAGTCTATCAAATCTGCATCCTAGATTGTTCAAAAAGGAATTGAGAATGATGATTGATATTGTCTACTTATATTCAACTTTAAGGCGGACGGGACCAACAAGTCAGCTGTATTATCTTCTAAGACATCTTGATAGGTCTAGATTCAATCCACGAATTCTTACTATTTCACCGGAACCGGAGAATTCTGATTTTTCCAGATTCAAAGAGCTGGACATTATAATAGAGTGTTTGGGTCTCAAACGCAAGTCGATTTTTTATAGCTTGACTAAAAGGAAAAACAGGTTGTTGGAAAACTCTTTTCATATTGTTCAGAGTTACGGTTTAAGAGCAGATATGTTTTCCGTTAATTATTTTGCTAAAGAGAACAGCGTAAACATTACTACAGTAAGGAATGACATTCACTATGACTCTATCAATAATAATCATGGCTTGATAAATAAGCTAATTACTAGAATATATATGAATAATGTCAAGAGGATGGATTATATTGTAGCTTGTTCAAGAACCATTTCAAGAGTTCTTAGAGGGTATGGTGTTTCCTCACTGACTATTAATAATGGGGTTGATGTAGAATCTTTTCTGCCACTGTCTAGAGAAGAAAAATCAAAGATGCGACGAAAATTGGATATACCAAATGATAAACTGGTCATGATATTCACTGGTCGTGTCATTAGATCTAAAGATATTCACACATTGATTAGAGGATTCAAGCGCAGCAGAATTAGTAATAGAAGCATTTTGCTAATATTGGGAGACGGAGATGATCTTGGTAGGTGCATTCTTGAAGCAAATAATGATGACAGCATAAGGTTCTTGAGATTCCGCAAAAATGTCAAAGAATATCTTCAAGTCAGTGACTTATATGTGTCAGCCTCAAAAACTGAAGGCATGCCAAACTCAGTTTTAGAAGCTCTTTCATGCGGACTTCCCGTATGTTTGTCAGAGATTGATCAACATAAGGAAGTCATAGAACTGGATAGGAAAGCAGGATTTCTGTTCACAAGAGGCTCAACGGAATCTTTCGCAGAAGAGTTGGATAGAGTCGGAAATCAAGACTTGGAAGTGATGTCTCGGCATGCCCGAAGTTTGGCAGAGAAAGAATTCAGTGCTAAAGAAATGTCTTTAAGATATCAGAGAACTTATGAAAAGCTTTTGGAGAAGTTTCCGCGATGATTGGCATTAGATTACCAAAAGTAGTTTTCAGTATTGAAGGATTTTCCGTCTTCTTACTGACGCTCACGGTATTTGTGACAGCAGGTACCCCTGGATTCAATGCTTTCTATTTTTCGCTCGGATTCGTTATTTTGCTAGGTGTTATTTCTTTTGTTTTCCATCGTAAGGCTTTCGTTAAGAACAAGATGGTTCCTGTATATCTGGTGATTTCGCTTTTTGTCGCTTTTTCGTTTTTGTCTCTTTTGTGGTCACCAAATACAGGTAAAGCGATGGCTAGATTTGGACATATATTTGTTTCGTCGTTATTTGGAATAGTTATGATGAATCTGCTAAATCAGCATCATTTTGTTGAATCGCTGAGATTAGGTCTAATTCTTGGAATAGGTTATGTATTAGTGATGAGCGTTGCCGAGCTGATTACAAACCCATATGTTTATAGAGTTACTGGCTCGGCAGAAAATTCAAATCTACTGGGTCTTCTAATCATTTCAGGATTTCTAATACTCATCAATCCGTTAATGAAACCTGGAGTAGTTACTTGGATTTGTGGACTTTCAGCATTACTGTTTGCAACTATTTTTACTGGAAGCAGGAAAACATTGCTGATTTGGCCTGCCATTTTGCTATATTTATACATCGTTTCACAGAAAAAAAGAAGAAGTATTGCTTCAAAGATTGTAGTTTTAATTGCGTTCGCTCTTGTATTTACTGTGATTCTTCTGTATGGTGAATTGATAGTTGACTCAATAATCAATATTACATCTGTGAACCGCCTTGTTGCAGCTCTGCGGGGTGAAGAAGCTAGTGTCAGAATAAGATCCATGCTTATTGTAGAAGGGATAGAATTGTGGAAAGAGCATCCGATTTTAGGAGCTGGTCCAGATCAATTTATGTTCCTAAGTTCCTTTCAGCTTTATTCGCACAACAACTATATAGAGCTTCTTTCAACAGCAGGTATTCTGGGATTTATGATTTACTTTTCCGTGATTCTGCTAATCTTGAGGAGGGCGGCTTTAGGTTCTTCAAAGGCAATCCGTAATTATGTATTTCTTTGTGTTGCGCTTATTCTGATTTTCGATTTTTTCGTAGTTACTTATTATTCGAAATATCATTGGCTTCTGCTCTCTGTACTAGCCTATTCTGCATACAGCTCTAGTGAAGGGAGTTCAAAGGGGGGTGAGTATCATGAGACGACCATATCGAGCGTTGATGAAGTTGATTAAAAACCCTACATTTGAGATACTAGATAATATGAACGCTAGTAGAGCAAAATGGCATACAATAGTGAACGAGAAACTTAACAAACTCCTGAAGTGGAGCCTGAGTAATGTTCCCTTCTATAGTAATCTCTCTTTTGAAGAGGGAAATGCAATCGAAGATCTTCAGAGATTTCCCATTGTTGGAAAGCGCGAGCTATCAAGAGAAAGAAGCGCTTTTGTCAGCAGAATCAGACTTGAAGGTGAATATGAGAACTCAACCGGAGGCTCAACTGGTGTACCTTTGCAGGTGTTGCAGAACAAGGAATTCAGAGACTATCAGAGAGCAGGTGCATATTTATTCTATACTTGGGCAGGCTGGAAACCGGGAGATCGTATTCTAAAGATCTGGGGATCTCCTAGAGATGTTCTTCACCAGACTAAGAACTTCAGAGGAAGGCTCATTTCATTCATTAGGAATGAACAAATAGTTGATGCATTTAGAATCTCTGCTGAATCAGCTATTAAGTACGTAGATTGTATCAACGAGTTTAGACCGCAGATACTAGAGTGTTATGTAGACGCTGCGTATATTGTTGCTTCTGAAATACTTAGGAAGGGTTTGAAACTCAAACACAGACCCCTTGGAATCATTGTCTCCGCAGGGACATTGTTTCCCAGCATGGAGAGTGTGATAGAAGAAGCCTTTCAGGCACCCGTTTTTAACAGATACGGAAGCAGAGAAGCCGGAGGCATAGCATGCACATGCCCCAGTGGAAGAATTCATGTGAACCCATTCACTCACTTTCTTGAGGTTGTTAATGACAAGGGCGAGAGGATTAGAGAGGGTACAGGGAAAGTTGTCTTGACTCTTTTATCGAATCTTTCTATGCCCCTTATCAGGTATTCTATCGGTGATGTTGCAACAGTTACTGAACAAGAAACACTCTGCGGATGTGGAAGGGAATGGCAAACACTGGAGAGAATTGATGGAAGGACAGGTGATTTAATCAGAAAGCGTGATGGCACTACGATCAGCCCGTTTTTCTTCATTCATTTCTTAGGAGTTGTACATAACAAGGGATTTATTGACAAATACCAAGTTGTTCAAGAAGATTACGATAGAATTGTCGTGAGAGTCGTACTGAGAGACTCCTTTAAGCCGGACAACCAAGTTGTACAACAAAGCTTGGGCAACTTGATTAGTGATATAAAAGCTGTACTAGGTAACGAAATGGAAGTGAGAATCGATTTCTGTAATCATATCGATCCCGCGGCATCAGGAAAGTATTCCTTTGTGGTTTCAAAAATCTCTCACGAAGCGCTAGGAAAATAGTACTTAAGAGGAGTTGAATTAAGATTGGAGACAAGCAATGCAGCAAAGAATACTGGATATACAAACACTTATCTAGTGACCGGAGCGGCCGGTTTCATAGGCTCGCACCTCGTTGAAAGGCTGCTGAATGATGGAGAGAAAGTCAGAGCCTTAGATAATCTATCAACTGGGAGATTCGAGAATATAGAACCCTTCATAGAAAGGATAGAGTTCATCCTGGGTGATCTCTCCGATTACAGAATTGCAGAGCAAGCGGTCGATGGTGTTGACTATGTTCTCCACCAGGCGGCTGTGCCTTCAGTTCCGAGATCTGTGAAAGACCCGATAAGAACGAACAACAGCATAGTAACCGCTACTCTCAATCTCTTTGAAGCCGCCAGAAAAGCCGGAGTAAAACGAATAGTCCAGGCCTCTTCCTCTTCTGTTTATGGCGACTCTCCGACTCTGCCAAAAGTGGAGACGATGCCTGCCAATCCAAAATCCCCTTACGCAGTTGCAAAGTACGCACAGGAGACTTACGGAAGAGTCTTCTCTCAGCTTTATGGGATGAGCATAGTCTCTCTCAGATACTTCAACGTGTTCGGACCGAGACAGGATCCTTACTCGGAATACTCCGCCGTTATACCCAAGTTCATCACAGTAATGCTTCAGGGAAAAAGCCCTACGATATACGGAGACGGTGAAACAACCAGAGACTTCACGTATATTGACAACGTAGTGAACGCAAATCTTCTCGCCTGCAAGTCAACTAAAGCCGTGGATGGAGAACATATGAACATAGCTTGTGGCAGCAGAATAAGCCTTAAAGAGCTTGTTGATATAATAGGCAATATAGTGGGAAAGAAAATAGAACCGAAGTTTGCCCCAGAAAGACCAGGAGATGTTAAGCATTCACTAGCCGATATTGAAAAAGCGAACCGTTTAATTGGGTTCGAGATAGACGTGTCTGTTACTGAAGGAGTAAGAAAAACAGTAGAATCAATATCAAATTGAAGACAGCTAGTATGCAGTTCCCAATAATGAGTTTGGCCGTCCTTTAGTTGGCAGATTTCTGCTGGAAGAAAGGGATCATTACAATGTAGGAGAGAATATGACACTAATTATTGCGGGGGATCTTGTTCCTACGCATCCGAATTTCTCATATTTTGAGTCAGGTAATCTTGAAAGCATAATGGGTAAAGAACTGCTCTCTGTTTGGAGAGAGTCTGATATTAGAATTTTCAATCTTGAAGTTCCTCTAACGGATGAGAAGGAACCCATCAAAAAAACCGGTCCGAACTTGGCTGCGCCTACAAAGACCGCAAAAGGGATAAAAGCACTTAACCCCTCTTTAGTCTCGCTTGCAAACAACCACATACTCGATCAGGGAGCAAAAGGACTATTATCAACCTGCGAAACCCTATCGAAACTTGGCATACCTTTTGTTGGAGCCGGAGAAAACCTGCTTCGTGCAGCGAAACCATATGTCATTGACAGGGATGGAAAGAGAGTAGGCGTTTACTCGTGTGCAGAACATGAATTCTCTATTGCCACAGAAGATCGACCCGGAGCCAATCCTTTTGACCCTCTTGAAAGTCTCGATCATATTTCCGGTCTGAAGAATCGGTGTGATTATGTAGTAATACTTTATCATGGAGGGAAAGAACACTATCGCTATCCTTCTCCTCATCTTCAAAAGGTTTGCAGAAGAATGGTCGACAAGGGTGCAGATCTTGTCATAACCCAGCACAGTCATTGTGTTGGATGCTATGAACAATACAGCGGATCAACAATAGTCTACGGACAAGGCAACTTCATATTTGATTACTCAGAAAGTGATTACTGGAAAACAAGTCTTTTTGTGCGGGTCCGCTTTTGTGACCAAATTGAAGTCCAGTACATTCCTTTCTTCAAAAGCAGTAGAAACGTCCAGTTAGCTAATGGAGACATCATGCAAGAAATATTGACGGGCTTTGACAGGCGTTCAAAAGAGATTGTTACACCTGGGTTCATTGAGCAAGAATACCGCAGGCTTGCTGAGAGGGTTTGTCCAGAATACATTAATACATTTCTGTGTAGAGGAAGGTTCCTGTCCGCACTTGACAGGAAGATTTTCCGAGGCTTCATATCTAAAAGAAATGTTAGACGTAAGAGGCTTCTCATGGCAAAAAACATCATAAACTGTGAAACCCATAGAGAGTTGCTTTTAAAGGGACTTGATTTAATTGAGAAACATGAATGATATTCTGAGCATGTCGATCCGACAAAAAACACTGAATGAGTTAGCACAACCTTGTACTTCTAGGGTGACTTATCTGATACTGAATTGAATTTGCCAGGTTGGAAACGTTTATGATTTGATCAATATGATCTGAGGGAGAACCGCCGAAATGTATAGGTGTTTCACCTTAATCTGTTACGATCCATTTCTGGACTCTTCGTTCACTGTCGAATATGGTAGATCCTTTTGTATCCGAGATTAGAAATTTCCGAAACTGGAAAAGGAGCGCTTGATGAGAGGAAAATTGCTCTTCATTGTAACGGCGTTTGCGCCTGAAAATGCTATTGGTTGTGTCAGGACGACTAAATTGGTGAAGTACTTAGTTCGAGGAGGGTGGGATCTTACTGTGGTCTCTCCTAAGTTATCAGAAGACATTGCGTGGGACCATTCTTTAGTATGTAATGAGCTCAGTTACATCGAAAAAATTGATATTCCCTATGGGGAATTCTTTAGAAGGTTTCTCTACAGAAAGAGAAGCGGATCTACTGCAAACAAGCCGCCTAGCAATAACGAAAAACCGCCAGTCAAGTCTCTAGGTCAAGCGATAAGAACATTCTCTAGAAAGAGAATCAAATTCATATATAACCTCACAAGGAATTTCAGCTGGAAAAGACAGGTAAAAAAATACATAGACGAAAATTTCAAAGAGAACGAATTTGATTACATATTCTCTAGTTATCCAAGTGCATCCTCTCATCTTGCTGCAAAATATGCTCTAAAGAAAAAGATAGCGAAAAAATGGATTGCCGATTTTCGTGACCCCATGGCTTATGAGAGCATTCACTCACGATTTGAGTATTTCATCTATAACAAAATACAAAAGAATATTTGTAGGAATGCCAGCGCAATTACAGTTGTTTCTAAGGATCTTGCAAGAAAGCTTTCTCAACAATATGGGATAGAGAAGAAAACCAATTATCTTCCGAATGGGTATGATGAAGACGATCTGGAACTCATTGAAGAAAAAGGGGAAACAGAAAATGGTTTTCTAAGACTCGTTTATGCGGGAAGTATGTATGGTGGTCAAAGAGATTTGAGCCCAGTGTTCTTTGGACTCAAAGAACTTCATAATAAAGGTCTAATTAATATTGAAAAAATTCGCTTCACTTATGCAGGCAAAGACTTTCAAATAGTGAAAGATCAGGCAGGAAAATATGAACTTGATGGAATACTTGAAAATCTAGGTTTTATTTCAAGAATTGATTCACTGAATCTGCAGAATACCGCAGATGTAATTCTGGTAAGCACATGGAACTCTGAAAACGAACAAGGAATAGTTACTGGCAAAGTATTTGAGTGTTTTTTATTGAAGAAACCTGTTCTGGTCATAGTAAACGGTACGAAACCTGGTGGCGAGCTTAGTGAGATGATTGATTCTTCTGGATTAGGTATTTCATTTAATTCAATGATAGCCGATCCATCTCAAGATGAAAGACTTCAGAACTTTCTTCTCAATGCTTACAAACAGGCTATTGACGGTAAGGTTGTTCCGACAAATGCTAATCATAAGTATCTACAATCATTTAGTTATAGGGTTCTTGCTAAGAAACTTGAAGATATACTTCTGTCGAATGGATTAAAAGAAAATCAGTTAGACTAATGCGAATTCTTATTTGCACTTCAAAGAACAAGACTGTTTTGAGGAGGAATACTAATAGATGAGAATTACTTCTTTAATCGGTGCACGACCGCAATTCATAAAGGAAGCAATCGTAGGGGCAGAACTGAGAAAAGCAGGTATAGATGAAATGCTTGTCAATACTGGACAGCATTACGACGCTAATATGTCAGACGTTTTTATACATGGTTTGAACATCAAGACTCCAGATTACAACTTGGGTGTCGGTTCTGGATCTCATGCCTATCAGACGGCTACAACTATGATCAGGCTCGAAGAAGTGGTTCTGAAAGAAAAGCCGGATATGCTAATGGTCTATGGAGATACAAACGCGACCGTTGCAGGAGCGCTTGTCGGTTCCAAACTGAAGATTCCAATAGCCCATGTCGAGGCTGGACTAAGGCAACACCCTAAAGATATGCCCGAAGAGATAAACAGGGTCGTTACGGACCATATCTCTTCGCTTCTATTCTGTCCGACCGAGAAAGCCGTCGATAACCTGGAGAAAGAAGGAATAATCAGAGGCGTACACTTCGTCGGTGATGTTATGTATGATCTCTTCGTGAAGATGAGGGAGTGCCTAGATATCAGTACAACTCTGGCCGATTACTCATTGGTCAGGGGAAGATATATCCTAGCTACACTTCACCGTGATTTCAACACAGATGATAGAAAGAGACTCAAGAATATTCTTGAAGCCATGAATGAAGTGAGCAAAAAGCTCAAAGTAGTCTTGCCACTTCACCCAAGAACAAGAAAGGCAATCTCTGTGAATGGTTATGAAGATCTGATAAGAGACATCTTGATCCTTGATCCACTTCCATATAGCGATATGATGTCATTGCTCATCGGTTCTAAGAAAGCAATCACTGACAGCGGTGGCCTCCAGAAAGAAGCTTACTTTGCCGGGGTTCCGGCCTTAGTGATGATGCCCGATACCGGATGGATAGAACTCGTCGAAGCTGGCTGGAATCTTCTTGTTGATGCTAATAAAGAACTGATCATTGATAAAGCTTTCAGTCACGAACCTCGGGTCAACGCTCCGGAGAATCTTTATGGAGATGGAAGAGCTGGAGAAAAGATGGCGAAAATTGTTGCAGGTTTTTCGAGAAGCGAGAGATAGGAGCTGGGGTCTTGGGTTTGTGATATGGAACGAAGATAAAAACAAACAAGTAAGGAAAGGTCAGAAGCAATATCTGACTGTGCTTAGTTCATTAGTTCCCTGAGCACTGATGTTCTCCCGTGGAAGCCAGATGAAGAAAGTATTATTTGTTCTGGCATCTATCGAAAATTCGTAAATCAGATGTTAGAGTTGGTAAGCCCATTACTACATTGTTTATTGTCGTCTGCCATTTTTCTTATTGAAGGAGCTCTAACTATGGCTAAGAAGATTTGCATCAGGTACAAAGACTTTGATCTTCTGAGAATTATCCCATTTCCGGCCGGGAGAGAACTGACTTCATCAGTTTCTGCCGAGAGTGAGTCTTTATAGTCGGAGATTAAGATTGGGCGTTGGAGAGGGCGAGACTCTGTTTTGGCCATTCTGGGTCCTGTTTTTCTCCTATTCTCTCTTTCTCTCCACGCGCAGGTCGATTTCTCGTCTCTTCAGGTATTGTGCGCTTTTTTGAGATCGGAGTCTCGAAAGACAGCTCCCAACTGCGGCGGTTCAAAGAAAAGAAAGATCACATTGTTATTGACATTAGATCAGCGAACGTTGTTGAATTATTCATTGTCGGTGCTAGTTTTGATCCTGAGAAGTTTATGAGAAAGTGGGAGATGTTTGACCTACTCTATACTGTTGTTCCAATAGAGTATTTTGTGAATGGGAAGTTGAGCGGATGGTTTCTCGGCCCAAAATATCGGGCGATCTATTCCGGGAAAGAGAGCCTTTTCAGGTTCAAGACTAGAATGAATGACCAGGTTGGAATAATGGCTGCTTGGTATCCGGATGACAATATTAATGGTACAAAGCTAGGTTCTTTCATCTCGTTCCATGCAAATCAAGACTATATGAGATTCATGGCTTGCGCGCCGGTTGAGTATTATCGTCGTAACGGGGCCAAATCAGAAAGAAAACCAGCTTATAAATGGCAGCTCGAGAGATCGCGGCAGAGAATGGACCCTCCAGAGTATGATCACTGGAAATGCTATTTTGAAAGCCTTGAGAGTGAGAACAAGAACAGTGGTATTCTTCCAGATGGTTTCTCTCTTGAAGCAGTAACCCATAGAAATACATACTGGGATAAGGTTTGGTTCGGTAGCTCTTACTGATCTGGTTTTGGTTGTTGAGTTTTTCAAAGGATCTATTTTTCACTTCTACAGCTGAAAGGCTAGCAAAGTCCATTGTTGCTTTTCCCTTCAGAAAGCAGCGCGTATTCGAAAGCGATGCTCCAGTTTTCTTATTGTCAAAGTTTTCAGAGTCCTGTCTCGAATAAGAAGCAGGAAGGGTGCTTGTTCCTTCCTGCAGTTAGGGTGTGTGTGTAGTACAGTTCCAAGTTTCATAAAACCAAGTTAACCGTTAACGGTTCACCGTTCTCCGAAAGAGCCGCTATCCGCTTAAAAGCGATGAACCCGCTGATCGCTGGAAAGACCACTGTACTCTTAGAACCCCCCGACCGATAAAGGACCGGCTACCTGGGTAATGATTCCTTCTCTTCTTCTTTCATCAGCGATGCCCTTTCCCAGTCGAAGTGAAGGAATGTCTCGCGGTTCACTGCCTCTCCCCTGTCTCTGGAAACAATGACCCGTAGCTCTTCTTTCGGAGCATTGTCGTCGTAGAAACGATCGTGATGAAGCATGATTATCGAATCCGCGCAAGCGTTTATCTCTTCAGCGTCATGAAAGTCCTTCTGTTGAGGTAC